>NZ_CP127173.1:0-2500 GCF_030264295.1 Amycolatopsis nalaikhensis
CAAGGTAAGTTCGGCGGTGTCCTACTCTCCCACAACCCTTCGGTTGCAGTACCATCGGCGCTGTCAGGCTTAGCTTCCGGGTTCGGAATGGGACCGGGCGTTTCCCTGACGCTATAACCACCGAAACACTACGAAACAACACACCCCGGTGTGGTGTTTCAGAGCTGTAGAGTGGATGCGTAACATCTTCGTGGGCAAGTCCTCGGCCTATTAGTACCAGTCAACTCGACAACACATTACTGTGCTTCCATTTCTGGCCTATCAACCCAATGGTCTGTTGGGGGCCTTAACCCACGTGGGGTGGGATACCTCATCTTGGAACAGGCTTCCCGCTTAGATGCCTTCAGCGGTTATCCCTTCCGAACGTGGCCAACCAGCCATGCTCCTGGCGGAACAACTGGCACACCAGAGGTTCGTCCGTCCCGGTCCTCTCGTACTAGGGACAGCCTTCCTCAAGTATCCTACGCGCGCGGCGGATAGGGACCGAACTGTCTCACGACGTTCTAAACCCAGCTCGCGTGCCGCTTTAATGGGCGAACAGCCCAACCCTTGGGACCTACTCCGGCCCCAGGATGCGACGAGCCGACATCGAGGTGCCAAACCATGCCGTCGATATGGACTCTTGGGCAAGATCAGCCTGTTATCCCCGGGGTACCTTTTATCCGTTGAGCGACACCCCTTCCACCAGGAGGTGCCGGATCACTAGTCCCGACTTTCGTCCCTGCTCGACATGTCTGTCTCACAGTCAAGCTCCCTTGTGCACTTGCACTCAACACCTGATTGCCAACCAGGCTGAGGGAACCTTTGGGCGCCTCCGTTACTCTTTAGGAGGCAACCGCCCCAGTTAAACTACCCATCAGGCACTGTCCCTGAACCAGATCATGGCCCGAGGTTCAGATTCCCAATTCGACCAGAGTGGTATTTCAACAACGACTCCACACCCACTAGCGTGAACGCTTCACAGTCTCCCACCTATCCTACACAAGCCGAACCGAAAACCAATACCAAACTATAGTAAAGGTCCCGGGGTCTTTCCGTCCTGCCGCGCGTAACGAGCATCTTTACTCGTAGTGCAATTTCGCCGGGCCTGTGGTTGAGACAGCCGGAAAGTCGTTACGCCATTCGTGCAGGTCGGAACTTACCCGACAAGGAATTTCGCTACCTTAGGATGGTTATAGTTACCACCGCCGTTTACTGGCGCTTAAATTCTCAGCTTCGCCCCGAAAGGCTAACCGGTCCTCTTAACGTTCCAGCACCGGGCAGGCGTCAGTCCATATACATCGTCTTGCGACTTCGCATGGACCTGTGTTTTTAGTAAACAGTCGCTTTCCGCTGGTCTCTGCGGCCACCCACCCCTAGCCCGAGAAGGGCTTCAGGATGTTTGGCCCCCCTTCTCCCGAAGTTACGGGGGCATTTTGCCGAGTTCCTTAACCACAGTTCACCCGATCGCCTTGGTATTCTCTACCTGACCACCTGTGTTGGTTTGGGGTACGGGCCGTGCATGCACTCACTAGAGGCTTTTCTCGGCAGCATAGGATCACTCTACTTCGCCTCAAACGGCTACGCATCACGTCTCAGCCTATTGCCATGCGGATTTGCCTACATGACGGCCTACACGCTTACACCAGGACAACCATCGCCTGGCGGAGCTACCTTCCTGCGTCACCCCATCGCTTGACTACTACGAAATCAGGTCCCACGCTCCACACACAGACCTCCATCCGAAGACTTCAGCCCATGGCTTTGGGTGGTTAGTATCAAACGCCTCGTCATGGGCGCACATGCTCGGGTACGGGAATATCAACCCGTTGTCCATCGACTACGCCTGTCGGCCTCGCCTTAGGTCCCGACTTACCCTGGGCGGATTAGCCTGGCCCAGGAACCCTTGGTCATCCGGCGGCAGAGTTTCTCACTCTGCATTCGCTACTCATGCCTGCATTCTCACTCCCACACCCTCCACGACTCGGTTACCCGGCCGCTTCCCTGGATGCAGGACGCTCCCCTACCCATCCGTACCACTAGACACAACCCTCAAGGAGTTGAGCCGATGTATTGCACGAATGACACAGCTTCGGCGGTGTGCTTAAGCCCCGCTACATTGTCGGCGCAGGACCACTTGACCAGTGAGCTATTACGCACTCTTTCAAGGGTGGCTGCTTCTAAGCCAACCTCCTGGTTGTCTGGGCAATCCCACATCCTTTCCCACTGAGCACACACTTAGGGGCCTTAGCTGGTGTTCTGGGCTGTTTCCCTCTCGACGACGAAGCTTATCCCCCGCCGTCTCACTGCCACGCTCTCACTCTACGGTATTCGGAGTTTGGTTGATTTCGGTAACCCGGTAAGGCCCCTAGACCATCCAGTAGCTCTACCCCCGCAGAGAAACACGTGACGCTGCACCTAAATGCATTTCGGGGAGAACCAGCTATCACGGAGTTTGATTGGCCTTTCACCCCTACCCACAGCTCATCCCCTCAGTTTTCAACCTAAGTGGGTTCGGGCC